>NZ_CP018790.1 GCF_002139855.1 Campylobacter porcelli | reverse complement strand
CAATGCTCCCATCGAGCTTAGAAAGCCCCCTAAAAAGATAAAAAAAAGAATTTAAAAAAGATAAAAATCGCGCGCGTGAAAAAAATCGACAATTTTTTCGCTTTTTCTCTTGTGTTTTTGTTTCATTTCATTCATCAAAAACACATAAGGTAAATCAAAAATCAGAGATTTTTGAACTTTTATTATTTACTACACGCTACAACAAAGTAGCGTGTAGTCTAATCGGTGCAAACTTGCTACCTGGCATTTTTCGCTACTTCGTAGCTCAAAAAGCCGATTTGCTTATGTTCGCTATCGCTCACAAAAAGCATAAAAATCGCTCATTTCATTCGCTCAATGCTTTTCTCTCACATTTAGTGGAGAAAATTAGCGTTGTTTTGTGTGTTGAGTTTGATTTGCTATCCATCACCACAACCACAAAAACACAAAAATACGCAAAAAACCACAAATTAGCAAAATTAGCGTTTTTAGGGGGGGGGGTGGTGGTTGGGTATAGGTTAAAGTGTTTTTTTGGATTTTAAGGGGTATTTTGTGATGATATGAGTGTTTTTCTCTTTTTTTCTAAGTGCGAAAAAAATCATTAAAACGCTTAATTTTGCGTTTTAAGACATTTTTAGCCGTTAGGGCTATTTGGGTATTAATTTTTTTTATTTTTTGATTGTAGGGCAAATTTGAGCCGTTTATGAACGAATTTAAAGAGTATCTACGAAATAAAATACATAACAGAACAAAAAAGACCCAAAGTAAGCAAAACCAAAAAAGTTTTAAAATTTCTCTCATCAGAAGAATTTAAATCGCATTTCTAGATATTCTTTATTGTCTATGACGCCATTTTCATTTAGCTTTTTGTAGTCCATTAAAAAAACTTTGAATTGATTTAAAGGGTCAGAGTTTAAAAAGTCAGTCGATGGCTTTGTAAAAAAAAGAGAAATAGCAAGTAAGCCAAAAGCCACAATGTATTCGCTTGGCTCTCCAGTTTTAAAGCGTCCGCCAAAAAGTGTAAAATTTGACTTATCCAATGGCGATATGGGAACACCCGTAATCGTTAAGCTATCAGCTAACCAGTGCGAAAGATACCCAATGCCAAACCAAAAAAGCCAATCTCTGAAGTCGATAAAAAAGCTAAGTAGTATTAGCCCCAAAGGAACGATTAAATAATGTGTCGTAGTGCGGTGTGCTACAGGCTTACCTAAAAATTTTAATACCCATTCAAGCCAATCTGGAGCAGTCGAGCCGAGCAGAGCCAAAGGTAAAGCCGACGGATTAAATGGCAACGAAATTGCAGCTGCAATTGCTGTGTGTGATTTCCAAGTCATTGACTTAGCCTAAAATTTAAATAACTTACAAATTCGCTCTTTACAAGCAAGAGTAGATTATTTTTAAGCTCATCATTTTGAGACTTTAAAGTTGCTATATCTAATTTTGCAGTGTGTAAAATTTTTAAATTTTCCAATCTATCATCAAGATTTGAAACGGCATTTTTAACACGAATTTTAAGGCGATTTTCTTTCATTTGTAAAATTTTAATACGGTCTTCTAGGGCTGAGATTTTAATTTTGTTAGTGTAGAAATTTCTTAAGACGCTTGCAATTGTTGTTCTTTGTTTAATAATTTCTTCCTTTTTTTCTCTTGCTTCTTTTGGGTCGATAATCTTATACTCTAGCTGTAGTCCAACGTATGAATATGGGTGTAAATCGTTATAATCTTCGCTGGTGTTTCGCCTTGTGCGTTTTCCGACAAAGCCAGTTAAGCCAAGATTAAAGCGTTCTAAAATAGGCTCGATTTTAATGACTCTATTTTCCCAAATGAAGTTTAAAATTTCAGTAAAATTTTCTTGTTCGTAATTCTTGCTTGAAAGCTCATAAATATCCTTGTCAATAACTTGCAAATTTTTCATATCATTTTCGCTTATGCTTTGTGGATCATAAGCGAAAACAAAATTTAACGCTAATAAAAAAACTAAAATTTTCATTTTTTATTTCCACGCAAAGCAAGTCGCCCAGCCATAACTAACATTGCCATTTCATAATGACCTATCACAAATAGGGCAACGACAAACATCGCAAAAAGTATATTTGTGGCATCAACGGAAGCCTTAGAACTAAGCGGAATAATTGCTAAATTTTGACGTTTGTTTCGCATTATTCCGCTTAGTGTTTGATTTATTGCATTTTCATCTTTTGCGGTTACAATAAACCGCTTACAAGTTCTTATCAAATGAAAAGAACTAAATTTAACGTAAAAATATGTTATAATACTTAAAAAACAAGGAACTTTAAGATGTATGCTATCGCTTTTGATTTAGAAATTTCAGAATTAAAAAAACACTATGGTGACCCTTACAACAACGCATATTTTGAGATAAAAACCGAGATGTCAAAACTTGGTTTTGAATGGACACAGGGTAGCGTTTATCTATCGACGGACACTAAAAATAATCTAACTACGGTATATCGTGCTATCAATATGCTTTCATCGGTTGATTGGTTTAAAAAATCGGTGCGTGATATCAGGGCTTTTAAACTTGAGGATTGGTCTGATTTTACAGAGATTGTAAAGGGCTAACTTTTTATGAATATAGCCTATTTGCGTATTTCAACAAACGAGCAAAGACAAGAAAATTCTTATCTCGTCCAATTAAAAGCCATTGAAAAACAATATACAGTCGATAAGGTTATAAAAGAAGCTGTAAGCGGTGGTGCTGACTTTTCAAAAAGAACTGAGCTTTTAACTGCTATAAATAAATTAAATCAAGATGATAACTTTATCGTTTATCGAATGGATAGACTAAGTCGCGACATATTGCGGACTGGTTGGATAAAGCACGAAATAGAACGTAAAAAAGCCAATTTAATAAGCCTAGACTATAAAAGCGATGATTTGAACGATAGATTAAAAATGAATCTTTTAAGCGTATTTGCCGAATACGAAAAAGAAGTGATAAGATTTAGAATAAATCAAGCGTTGGCACTTAAAAGACAAAGGGGCGAAGCTTTAGGCGGAAAATATCCACCATTTGGCTTTAAATTTGACTATAACGAACAAGGAAAAAAAATACTTAAAGAGATACCACAAGAGCAAATAATAATTAAAAAAATTATCAAAATGAAAAATAAACCTATTACGCTAATTAAGCATTCTATCAACTCTACAAGTGAACGAAAGCTAAGCTATAAGCTAATACAACAGATTTTAAAACGATACACCAAAAAGGCGACATTTGATAAGTTACTTTAAATTTAAAAATACTAATACAGGAACACAAATTTTTTTACGTAAAAAGCGTAATGTATTTGATAAGCCAAAAGAAACATACATAAGCAAAAAAGGAAATATTTTAATCACTGGTATTTTAGCTAGCGGCAAAAGTAAAAAACTTGAAAGTTTTAATAAAAAGGCTGATGAGCTTTGGAAAGACAAAGTGATTTCATTTTCTGCAACTGATAGCATTTCAGAAATTTTCCATAAGAATTTAAATGGACACTCTGAAATCACAGACCTTTTGTCAGTTACCGAAAAATTGGACACTTCAAAAAATTTTGTAAAAGCTATGGCATTAGTCGAAAAAGCAAAAAATAGCACGATAATCATTGATGATATCGATAGGCTTTCAGGTAAAAAACTTGAAATTACTAAAGATTTGATAAGAACTAAAATTTTAAAAAATACCCCCTAAGGACCATATATAAAAAAATGCTTATAGCCTAGAAAACAAAGCGTTTTAAAATAAAAACAGCCCCTGCATAAAAAAGAAAAAAATGTGGGAAAAATTTAATAAAAAAAATATAATTAAGAAAAAATTAAAAATATAAAAAATTTTATCAAGCTTATAAATTTAATCTCTCTTAAGCCAAAATTTAATGTCATCTCAAGTGAAATTTTACGAATGCAGGACGGCGACGGTCGAATGAGAAAATTTAAGGGAAAACAATGTGGCGACCGTCGCCAAAATGTCGCATTTGGTTCAATCAAAATTTAAGCCCTAGCAGATTAAAATTAACCGTGTCTCTGTCACTTAAGCAATGTGAAATTTAATCGCTGCATCAATGCAATCGCCGAGCCAATGTCTCGGCTCTGTTCGCCCAGACAAATTGTCTAGGCTCAAATTGCGCTCAGAGCCGAAGTCTCTGAGACTAAGCGTTAGCGACCGCTTATCCCATTTGGGGCTTTTCGGTTCAGCGGTCGCCTTAACGCACTCCTTACGTCGCGTCTTCCCCCCGTCTCGCTTTGCTCGACAGCCCCGACCGCGCCGGACCTTATATGGAGTGCGTTCGCTTACAGCTATTCGAATACTCGAACAGCTGGTGCGAATGCACTTGGGTTTTGTTGCCCAGACTAATTCTAGGTTCATACAAATTTCTAATCGGAAACGGCGGTTTGGTGACCGCCGATTTTTATTTAAAGCGGTGGCTTTTCGCCCCCTTTCCGCCCCTTTCCCCCTACGCGACTTTGTCGCTGACCCCCTTACACCCCACCTTTGCACCCCCACCACACTTCGCTTCGCTTTGTGTGTCTTAGGTGGGGGGATTTTAAATTTTAGGGGGATTAGGGGCGGAATATAAGGGGCTTACTTTTCAATTCACCCTGCCCCCTTGAAAAGACGCCACCTTGGATTGCGGACGCTTCGCATTTGTCCGCACCGCTAAAATTTGCGATACTCCCAGTCTTTTTTCGCAAACGAAAAAAGCCCACGTCTCGCAAATTCACGCTATCGGTCGCCACAAAAATCGCACTTGCTTCGCTGTGTGCTTTTGTGGCTTCTAGGTAGTAAATTTCTAGGATAGAAAATTTTCTAGGTGTTTCAAGCTCTCGAAAGTTCGATAATTTTTTTTGAAAATGAATGATTGATTAATCTAGCTTCAAAGCGTTTTTCATATGAGCTATGCTATCAAAAAACATTTCGAATTCTTTGTGGTTTTCTTGATTAATCATCAAGCCCCAAATCATCTTTTTATTATCTCTATCAATATATTTTAAATCTTTGATTTTACAAGTATCATATCCGCCATATTCTTGATTTTTTATAGAAAAATGTTGTGATATATACGGAGTTAATTCCGTTACTTCTTCGCCTGTAAGAATATGAAATTTAGTCTCTCTACCGCTGTTTTTTTCCATCTCTTTTTCTGTTCTAGCTAGGTTTTGTATCATCTCTTTTAACTCGTTTCGCTTTGGTTCTGGAGTGAAATAAAACTCAATTCCGATAACTTTGCCGCCACGCCCACGACCTTTTGGATCTTTGATTTTTTTATAAGTCAGATTTTTGAAAATAGTTTGTTTCTCATTTGTGAATAGGTTTGGTTCGGCTGATAACTCTTTGATTGCTGGTTTTAGAATTTTTTCATCAATTTTAGATTGTGTATAATTGTTCGGGATTTGCATAATATCGCAAAAGTTCTGCCAGCCGTATTTAAAAATTGATAAATTGCCTGTATTTTTGAATTGTTTTAAAAGTCTATAGAGTGTTTTCGCATATTTTCCATTAATACCAATGAATTCTAAAAGTTCAAATTCTGTAAAATCCTTTGTTAGCTCATCGACTAAATATTTAAATGTTTCATTTATTTTTAGTTCTAAATGTGAAAATTGCGTAAAGCTTTGGTCGTGAAAAAAAATTTTATAGCTATTAAATAAATTGATTGTTTCTTTTCCATACAAGTTCCGTTTTTCATCTTTAATTAAAAATGTAAAATCAGTTTTAAAAAAATTTTGTCTTAATAGAGATGCTATTGTAGCTATCTCTTTGTCTGTAAGATTTTTTTCAAAAAAATTTCGCAATTCATTTGGATAAATTTCGATTATTTCATTTTGCGAATTTTTAATTTTGACCAAAATTCCCATCAGCAAATTTTGCTCTAATTCAGTTGAGATAGGAATTTTCAATTGATTAAAATCATTATGATATATAACTAAATTATTCATTTTAATCCCTTATTCACTTTTATAAGGGTTATTATATAAAAAACACAAAAAAATGTCAAGGGTTTTTAATAGTCCCCAAAAGGGTTTTTAATAGTCCCCAAAAGGGTTTTTAATAGTCCCCAAAAGGGTTTTTAATAGTCCCCAAAAGGGTTTTTAATAGTCCCCAAA